>NZ_JAAKGB010000004.1 GCF_011039275.1 Streptococcus hyointestinalis | reverse complement strand
AGATACATGAATGCTCATGGTTTTGAGTTGTTGCGTGGTCAGTTAGGGAGTGAGCGAAAGCATTTAAGCGTAGCTGATTATAAAGCTAAAATTGGCGAAGAAACTCTTAACCAAGAATTGTTAAAATTGGGGGCTCCTCAATATTGGCATAAGGAAGAGGATAGACCTGCAACTGAGGAAGAGGTTGCGGGGTATGAAAGTATAGCTTCACTCTTCTCTGAAGAAGATTTTAAAATTCGTAACGCAACGTTGGAAGAGCGCTTTAAATGGCTGGATAGTCATAGAAGTGGCTTAAAAGACGATTTGAGCCGTTTAGAAGAGTTGCTTGATAAAAAGACCAAGGAATATATTAAAATCGATTCTGAGGCCTCTGAGAGGCTTTCAGAGCTATCTGAATTGAAATCTAAGAGAAAAGCTCAAGAGGAAAAAATAAGTGGCTTAGAAAGTAAATCAGAGCATTTAAGCGAGACAATTATAAAACTAGAAAGGGCGCATAGGGAAGAAACGCAAAATTTGCTTAAACAAAGTCATTACCTGAAAGGCATATCGTTTCAAGATTTGGATAGACGGGAAGAAGCACAAGAATTGTATGAAGAATTGTCATTAGCTAAGCCAAAACGCTTTGGGGACGGTTTTGTTTTTACAAATGCGTTTGTCGACCGTTTAAAAAAATTTGTGTTTGATGTTACTGAAAAGCTAGAACAAGCTGTTAATCAAAATGAGTTTTTAAGGCGGTCACTAAAAGGGATGACGGAAACTAACAAACGAGTTGAAGCTAGATTAGCAGAGAAGGAATATGAGAGCCAGCGGCTGCTAAATGAAAATCGATTTTTGAGACAGGAAAATAAGGAGTTAAAACGCTCTAAGGCTCTTCTAGATGATATTCAAGAAGTTATTACAGAGAAAGAGGTCAATAGCTTAAATCAACGCTTAGAGGAACTTAGACGTTCTAAACGACGAGATGAGCCTAAGCGTTCCAAAGGGCGCAGTATCTAAGCGATTTATGCCGTGAAAGCTATTTGACAATAAGCAGTGACAGAGTACGCTAGGACGTGCCGAGCCGAAAGGCTTTAGCGTTTCGGACGGACACGGACAAAGGACGGTAGTCACTGGTTACTTGTTGTCAAATAGACCATGGAATAAAAAGCGTCAAAAGGCTTAATCTATGGTACCCTATGGTGGGGTATTCGCCTTTTGACTTTTTTGATATAATAAATTGTCGCAACTTTGCTGAACGCTAAGACGAACTTAGTCAGGAGGTGAAGTCTTATGCGTATGTTTACCGAACTTATCCTTATCCCCCTGATAGTCAACGTACTATCTGAGGTAATTGCTGAATGGCTAGTCAGCAAGGCTAAGGATAAACGCGACAAATTAAATAAATAGCCTGAGCACCTTGAGCAAGTGCAAAAAGAAACACCCTTGGTGGCTCCTTGGGTGTTTTTCTTATGCGCTTAATTTTACCGAACTTTTAAGCAATATAATTATACCACGGGTTGAGAAATTCTGTCAAAATTATGCTATAATATCTCTGAGGCACCTCAGCGATACGGTCGGTGGTGTGAAGCTCATTTTTAAGGGCGGACGGAAACGCGAGCCAAAAAGGGCATATTATTATGTCGGGTGCCGGACTGCCTTCAGCTTTGGGCTGTAAAGAACCGGAATTTGTTCAAAAATGAGATTAACCTCTGACCCTCAGGGGTCTTTTTTTTGTGTCTTAGGGGAAATATTGTGGGGATTTTTTCGGAGAAAAAATCTAAAATCTGGGGGGGCTACTACGACCCCCCCTATAGTGCCGAGTGCCAAAATAGGGTGAAAATTGGGTTAAGCCTTAGAGCGCCAAGGTTTTAAGAAGTGTAAAATCTTGGCGAGTTTTCGGCGAGTTTTTAGCGTAATTTTTGGTAAAGCGTATTTTTTGTTGACATTAAGATGATTAAGTGCTACACTTTTTTGTGTTATCAAACAAGGAGAAAAAAGAATGGCGACACAAAAAAAGAGAGTGACAATCAGTTTGTCGGATGAACGATATGCTGAGTTTGAAAAACTGGTTAAAGAATCAGGATTAACAAAGTCAACGTTAGTGACAAGTTGGATTTTGAAAGAAATTGAGAAAGGACAAGAAAAATAAAAAAAGCCGTGCTGGCAGGCACTGGCTAAGCAAAATATTTCTTGGGTAAATTATAACTTATGGCTAAAGAAAAAGCAAGATACTTCACTTTTTTACTCTATCCTGAATCAATTCCTGAAGATTGGGAATTGAAACTTGAAACACTTGGAGTGCCGATTGCAATAAGTCCACTTCATGATAAAGATAAGAGCGATATTGAAGGTCAGCAATATAAAAAACCTCACTATCATGTAATTTATATTGCTAAGAATCCAGTTACTGCAGATAGTGTACGCTGGAAAATTAAGAAATTACTTGGAGAAAAAAGTTTGGCAATGGTTCAAATTGCTTTAAGCGTTGAAAATACATACTTGTATTTGACTCATGAAAGCAAAGATGCTATTGCTAAGAAGAAACATGTTTATGATAAGGCTGATATAAAGCTAATCAATAATTTTGATATTGACCGTTATGTGACGTTAGATGTCGAGGAAAAGACCGAACTTTTCAATGTGGTTGTATCGCTTATTCGTGCGTACACTCTCCAAAATATTTTTGATTTGTATGATTTCATTGACGAAAATGGAGAAACTTATGGGTTGACTATAAATTTGGTTAACGAAGTTATTGCAGGGAAAACTGGTTTTATGAAGTTGCTATTTGATGGTGCTTATCAACGTAGTAAGCGTGGAACAAATAGCAAAGAGAAATAAAGAATGACCTTTGTGAAAACTGGAGAAGATGAGACTGCAGAAAGTATAGCTTGTGAGATTGTATTAAATATAAAAAAGGTGCTTAGAAGAGAACCTTTTTTATATTTATCTTTGTAACTTTCATTATATCATAAAAACGCTTACAAAGATAGACTTGTTTTTTTGTTTTTATGTAGTATGCTTAAGTTAGATAACTACAGTGGAAAGTAAAAAGTCGGAAACTATATTTTGTAATTATCTATATTTGTGGTAATCGTAGGTGCTTTGTTTGTGAAAAAAAGTTTATTTAAGGAGTGCTGCTTATGATGAAAGCAATTAAAAGACAATTCTCAATGATTTTGATTGTCTTGTCTTTGGTAACTACAGTAGGGGTTGCGTATGGACAAAAGGCACATGCAGATTATTATTCTCCTTGGTTGGCGATTTCAGTTAGTGGTGTTAAGCAGAAAAAAATTTTATATAATGGTACTAAGACTCTAATTCAGTTATATCAAGAAGTACGATATAGAAGAACTTACGTAGATAAAGGTGGACGGACAAAATACCAATATAAAACAGAAATTAGAAATTTGGGATTAAAATCTCCATATGCTCCCTAAGATATGAAACTTTGTTGTTAGATTCGGATAACCAGCACCCTCCAAAAAGGGTGCTTTTTTGTCGGACAATAGCGAAGCGGTCCGACTAGTCATTTTG
>NZ_JAAKGB010000003.1 GCF_011039275.1 Streptococcus hyointestinalis | reverse complement strand
ATCTGTAATGATAAACGTAGCAAAATGACTAATTCACTTAAAGAGTAATAAAGAAATTGATTCTCCATCATATAATCTTCAAACTGTGAAATCGAATCTAAAAAATTGGAAATTTCAGATAGTATCTCGTTATCAATATTTTTATTCAAATATACCAACTCCTTCCGTTGTTGGTATATTAGCTCTTAAGATAAATTATATCAAGTAATTATTCAGTCTCATTACAGATATTTAAGTAATACTCATTCAATTTCAATAAATCAGAGTCATCGACGGTATTTTTCTCATAAATCGATTTTACCAAATCTGAAATTTTTTTATGATTTGGATCGTTTTCATCATATAGTGGAAGTTTGATTTTTAAATCAATTGATATGCTCCGTGTACTAAATGTACTTAGTATATAGTTTACTACCGGTGCATTTAGTACCCAATATATATACGCTTCTTCCTGAGTAATGTATAACTCTAACTCATTAGCAACTTTCTCCTCGGCTCGTAGCTTCCGTTGAGAAAAATACGGTGCATGCTTTGCTGGAATAGCAGTAACTGTATCACCCCAAGAAGTTCTCATTGGACCGAGGACTGCAGCAGCCCAATCACTATTATCTGAAAACAACTTTATACGGAGCATAGGTGTAAACTCCAATCTTACTTAATGAATAAAAATCATCCCCTTTTGCGATAGCCTTCGATCTTTCACTTTGTGCTCCGATTACATCTTTTTGGTTGACTAGATACTCCGCTAATCTATTTGAAGAATTGTATAAATCCACAATTGGTACCGAAGTAGTTTCAAGTTCATTGTATGGATAAATTGCATATTCATTTTGCCAGTTTATGTTGAATTTACTAATCATTGGCCCCTTAATTAGTGGGCGCACATATTTCGTTTCAATTTTTAGAGGACCACTATGGTTAACTTTATGAACTGTTCCTTTAGTTGTATCATTTTGAAAAATCCAATTAGATTTATTCGATGAAGTATTGTCGTCTTCCTCAATTAACATATAGACTTCTTTTGGAGTAAACTCAACACCAGATCTAGCTTTATATGAGCAGTACCCTACAATTTTAGAAAAATATTCAGCTTGACTACCATCTCTGACAAAAGTAAATCCTGATCTAGAGGAATCCACCTGAATTAATTTCCCCTCAACAAAGTCAAAATTTGATTTTACGCTTTCAAATGAATGTTCTAAATTGATAACACTCATTTTTTTACTTCCTCTTTTCTTAGTTACAAATTCTAAAGGAAGCCCTTGCTTGTAATCAACATAATCTCTCTTGTAAATATACGATAAAAATGCATCTTTCATATCTATAAAAGGGTGCCTGACTTTTCCCAATCAATACACTCTGAAGATAGAATCTTTCACCATTGTCCTCATCAATGATAAAATTCCTAAAGCCTTCATAGGAGTCTTGAGTTAGAATCGTTTTCGGCATTAAAAATGCCAGAACCCCTGTTTTTTTCAAGAAGTTTGTTGCTGTAACATGAGCAATCAATGCGCAGATGTTTAAAGAAATTGCTCCCATGTAAGTTTGACCACTAAACAGATGTCTATCAATTGAAATAGATTTAATTCTTTCAGCGTATGCACTTGGTAGAAATTCCCATTTAACCCACGGTGGATTCCCTACTACAATATCTACTTCCTTAATTGTAGTAATTTTGATGAAATTACCAATTACCTTAATCCATAGACCATTCCAACTATTTTTATCTAGTGCAATCATCTGATCTATCATGTCCCTAAACCTAACTTCCAGCATTGGATCAAGAGTACCAACATAGCTTTCTACGCTCTCTGATAAATACCTAAATAATAATTCCTCATTCCCTTCCTGAGCCATTTTGGCTAGGAAGCGTATTACTTTTGAGAACTTATCCTGATCCTCAACTAATTTTACTGGAAATACTGCATTGATTTCACTTTGAATACTAGACATATCATATCTGAAACACTCTACATTTCCAATACTCTCCTTAGTTGGTGTAACAGCTGAATCTCCTAAATACACAGGAATTTCAAACTCCACATCTTTAGTTAGAAGCGGAGAAACTGCTAATATATATCCTACTCTAGATGTCAATACACTTAAAGGATTTATATCAATTCCTTTTACTCTATGTAGAATTTGCTCTAATAACTCCTTCTTTTCTTGATTCGTATAGTTAACGATATCATTCTTAGCAATAATGCTTTGAATCATTGTTATCAGGAATACACCTGAGCCGCATGTAGGATCGACAGCAATATAACTTTCATCATTCTTAATTTGAGATACAGCTTCCTTAAGTAGACTATCCGCAAGCCATGCGGGGGTAAAATACTCTCCCAAAGAATGTCGCACCGCTTTTGGCATTATTTCAATATAAAGATCTTTAAAAATATCAGCTGAATTAATATTACTCTCCAATCCGAAAATAGAGTAGTCTTCGATTCTTGTAACAAGCTCCTTGATCAACTCAAATAACTCGTAATCCCATTCTCCATCCCATACATACCAGGAAAAAAAGTCACCTTCTAAAAGATTATGTATCCCTTGATCTGCAAAAGAATAACCATCCTCCATTTTTTGAAGAAATCTGTGTAACTGGTCTTCTTCAACTGAGGTTAAATCACTAAAGTACTTAATTTCTTCGAACGTAAATACTCTATGAACGATTTTACAAGCTATTAATTTAACAATTATCGCATACGTTGTTTGTAATGCAAATAATCCTCTATATTCAGCCTTTGGAGTATCAATTTTAATCTTAAATAGTGCACTTAATGCTTCTCTCCTTTTTGCAATATCTTGATTTTTCCCCATATCGGCTTCTGAAAGATGGAAGAGTTCTTGCCATTCCCTATGCAAAATATCAATCTGATCGTTTTCGTCAGAATTTGATAAGATTGAATATAACTTATTGGAAATTCGCTTTGTAAGACTATCTTCGTTTTCAAGAGAAAAATCCCTTACAATATTGTAAGAATTCAGTTGTTTTGAATCAGATGCAATAATCGCTTTAATTATTCTATCGAATGTCAAAACATCCAGTTCTTTAAAAGGAGTTGACCTGATTCCATCAATATTCTCAACAATTTCAGAAACTTTTTTTCCATCTGTAACGATCATTAGCGTTATATCAAAATTATCACGTAATTGTTTGTAATAGTTTACAAGCTGATTTTGTGCTTTCTCCTGGCTAGTTCCAGATGTTAAAACAGCAGGCCTTTTATATTCAACTAATAAACCACCATCCATCATGTCAATCCGACCAGAAAATTCAAAGCCAAAATCTGTTTGAGTGAACTCTTTTTTTTGATTATCTGGTACTCCAAGTTTTGTTAACAAAAAGAGATAAATTTCTTTTTCAAACGCAGAAGCAATCATACTCTCATTATCAGTTTGATGTACTTGTGATTTAATGCGTGAGATAGATTCTCCAAATCTAATAAGTATTCTTTTGAATCTAAATAAATAAGTTGTTGATTATTTAATTTCATACTGACACCTCTTTCATTAATATTGTATCACTTTTTGAGTGGACAGCAAGTAAAAAATATATTTTTATAGTGGACAATCAAAAAACGACATTTATGTAGATTAATTATTGATATTTCCTCAAAATCTAGTATAATTTGTTAAGTAATTACTTAACAAAAGAGGAGCTATGTTTTCAGCGAAACGTTTAAAAAAAAGAAGAAAAGAAAAAAATTTTTCTCAATCTGATATAGCAAAAAAATTAAAAGTTAATCGCTCTGCCTATCATAACTGGGAAAACGAAAAAAATATACCGAATCAAAAAAACCTTACTGCTCTAGCTGCTCTTCTTGAAGTGCCAGTTACTTACTTCGAGTCAGAGTACAATATTGTCAACAACTTCCTGCAGCTCAACGACTTCAACAAAGTTCTAGCTGAGGAATATATGGAGGACTTACTTCAAACTCAGCGTGAGGCTGAGCGTACGGTCATTAAGCTTTTTCCTATCAAGGTTCTGGACGATATTTCGCTATCTGCTGGTCCTGGACAAAGTTTTGCAGACGAATACGAGACTCGTACTGTTT
Source organism: Streptococcus hyointestinalis (assembly GCF_011039275.1). GTDB lineage: Bacteria > Bacillota > Bacilli > Lactobacillales > Streptococcaceae > Streptococcus > Streptococcus hyointestinalis_A. The sequence goes on along the minus strand of NZ_JAAKGB010000003.1, from coordinate 9,640 downwards.
ACTCTGATGAGGAACAATATGGTTACGACTTTGCTACTTGGATCAAAGGAACTTCTATGTCTCCTAAATACTTAGATGGCGAGGTAGCCCTTATTCGTGAAACTGGTTTTGACTATGATGGAGCAGTCTATGCCTTAGTCTGGAATGAGCAGACTTACATCAAAAAGCTATACAAAGTTGAAGATGGTTTCCGAATGGTCTCCATCAATGAAGCAGGAAATCCAGAACGTTTCATTTCCAAAGATGATGATTTCCGTATTGTTGGTAAGGTAGTCGGACATTTCATGCCAATAGAAGGAGCTTAATTATGAAACTCAAGGATATTTTAGAATTAGGTACCTATGGATACAATCCAGAATGCAAAGTAGAATTTTCAACATGGATAACTTCGAAAACGTTTAGAGAATGAAGGTTTTGATGAAATTCTTATTCCAGACGATGAAGATTGCACTATTTACCGCTACGCTTTCTTAATCGAAGACTCCATTCTCATCGTAATGAAGGAGGAAGATAATGTCGGTTAAAGTGGAAATGATTTACATCAAAGATGACCGCATCTTATTCACTCCCTACTTAAAAGAATATGATATTACCGATTATGTACAAGAGCTAACCGAGGAACTCTCCAAACTTAAAGAGAGGTAATTTATGGGATATATCGACTATTCAAAAGAACCAACTTCTGATATTGCTTTCGTCGATATGAAATCATTCTATGCTTCCGTGGAATGTGTAGACCGTGGGCTAAATCCACTGCACACTTCTCTCTGTTCATGAGTCGTTCTGATAATTCTGCTGGGCTTATCCTCGCTTCTTCTCCTATGTTCAAAAAGGTCTTTGGCAAATCAAACGTTGGTCGGTCTTATGACCTTCCTTTTGATATTAGACAAGAAAATTCAGCTATCAAAACGCTTGGCGACAAGGAATTGAAGTAACACCCAAGTACAAGTCTTTCATCGAACACTGGGCTAAACGGACTCTTATCGTCTCTCCTCGTATGGATAGGTATATTGAGAAGAACTTGGAAATACAGCACATCTTCCAGAACTATGCTGCTCCAAATGATATTCACCCCTACTCTATAGATGAGGGCTTCATTAATTTAACTTCATCCCTCAACTACTTCATCCATGATAAATCCATGTCTCGAAAAGCAAAACTCGATAATCTATCAGCTATGCTCCAAAGAGATATTTGGAGAGAAACTGGTATCTACTCAACTGTTGGAATGAGTAATGCCAATCCGCTCCTTGCTAAACTTGCTCTTGATAACGAAGCCAAGAAGACTGTTACCATGCGAGCTAATTGGTCCTATGAAGACGTGGAGAGTAAAGTTTGGGCTATACCTTCCCTTACCGATTTCTGGGGGATTGGCAGTCGAACCGAGAAACGACTTCATAAACTTGGTATTAATTCCATTAAAGAACTGGCCAATGTGGATCCAACTACCCTTAAGAAAGAATTTGGTAAAGTTGGTCTGCAACTATGGTTCCATGCTAATGGGGTTGATGAGAGTAATGTACATAATCCCTATCAACCAAAAAGCCACGGATTAGGCAATTCACAAGTCTTACAGCGTGATTATCACAATCAAAAGGAGATAGAGCTTGTCTTATCTGAAATGGCTGAACAAGTTACCATACGCTTGAGAAAAGCCCACAAAAAAGCCACTATTGTTTCTATCCATATTGGATACTCAAATATTGAGATGAAGAAATCCATCAATGCACAGATGAAGATTGAACCTGCCAATCTGACCAAGACTATGGTCAAGCATGTTATCGAACTTTTCCGCAGCAAGTACGATTCTGGAGCAGTGAGACAGATTGGTATTTCATACAGTGGATTTGCTGATGAAAGCTATGGTTTGATTTCACTTTTTGATGATATGGAGACTATTGAAAAAGAAGAAAAGCTCCAAACCGCTATTGATTCAGTTCGAGAGCAATTTGGATTCTTAGCCATTCAAAAAGCCAATGTTCTTACCGAAGGTTCACGAAATATTGAACGTAGTAAATTGATTGGGGACACTCTGCAGGTGGCTTAGACGGACTAAAATAAATTGATTACAGGAGGTGTTACTTATGGTTGACCGTTCATATCTCCCTTGGCAATGTGCCAGAGAGTATCAAGACGTAGGCATGCAGAAATGGATGGGCTTCTTCCTATCCGAGCATACAACTGCTCTTGATACTGATGCAAGTAAGATTTCATATCTATCAGACTTAACTCTTGAAAATAAATTACTTTTAACCAGTCAACTTTATTCAAGTCAGCTAATAGCTCACTTCGACATGCTGGAGAATAATAAATCAGTAAGCTATGTTGGAACTGTGTCCGAACTAAATAAAAATAATCTATTGATAAAGACCAAATCAGGTTACATAAACGCTTCCTTCAAAGATATTCTTCACATCGGCTTGTTTGAGGAAGAACTGGAGGTGCTATATGAATCAGCTTGAGTTTCATCATAATGAACTTCAAATGGACTATTTCAGTGATAACTACAGACAATTTGAAGCTGACTTCTACCGCTACTCTGCTTTAGATACACCACTCACTTTCTTAACTGATGATATTTTGTTGACCATGGCAAAATCAAGAAAAAACTATTTTAAGCTCAATAAAGAGAAGGCTACCGATAGCCGCGATCACTACTTCATATTCATGGTAGAGCAACTCGAGGACAGTAAACTCACCAAGAAGTATATCTATCAAAAAACAGTCACGAATTTAAAATAAAGAGGAGCACTCAAATTGATGTGCTCCTTTTGATTCTATCATCTTTGTAAAGAATAATATTATCTCTCAAAAATAAAATTTGCAATCCGTCTTGCTGCTCGCTCCGTAGCTAACTCAATTTCAGTTTTAGTTCAAACACCCTTTGGATAGTTGACAAGTAACTTAGCTATTGGAAATTTACTGCCAATATAACCGTGACCACTAATAATACTATTCCTTAATTGTAGACTATTTTTACGGAAGTCAGGTAACTCTTCAAATTTAGATAGCTCAAAAACAAAAGCCTTATCTTCAGGTATGTGAATTCCCTCGATTTTGTAACGTTTGTCGCTTTCCACTCTGGCATGATATGAAGCAGAGTTTCTTTCAGATTCTTATTCATGACTTGAACAATCCCCTTTTGCTCACCCTCTGGTTTTGAAAACTTGAACGACCCTCTAGTTTTGGCACGACAAACTTGAATTCCCATAACCCTTGTTTCCTTATTGAAAGCAATCAAAACTTGAGCAGGATAATCCAACTCTTGAACAATCCCCTTACTAAAAGTAACAAAGTTTTTATTGATGGTCATGCTATAATCGAATGACGAACGCTCAACAGTTACTACTTCTAAATTAAAATCTTTAAAACGCATAATATTCCTCTTTCTTATTTAAATATTTCTTTGATGTCCTTAGTCTTCCAACTAGGATCAAGTACAACAAAATCCCTCAACTTACCAGTTTTGAGCTTCTTAACGTAGAGTTTAGGTGCAATAACTTTATTTGTAGATTTCGATTTTCTTCTTGGCAGTTTAAGAAGTTCTTGCACTAAATCCCATCTAGATTCTGGTATGATAGAGGGAATTCCATTTTTTAGACGATATTTGGGCTTCTCACCATTATTTTTGCGAGACTTATGACTAAAACAATCAACAGTAAAAGTCTTCTGCATGATGATTTCACCCTTATATTTCTCATTCTTGAGAATGTTATATATTGCTAGATTAGACCAATTATCCAAACCTGTGACTGTAGGAATATGGCTATCCATGAGTGACTCAGCAATTTCTCGAGCAGACATGCCGTCGATATATGAGTCGTAAATGAATCTGACAATTTTGGCTTCTGACTCATCTATCACAATTCGTCCATATTGGTCTTTTGTGTAGCCGAGCAAATTGTGAGTTGGAATTATTGGTATTCCTCTCTTGAAGCGTTCTATTACTGACCATGTAATTGACGCACTTTTTTGTTCACTCTCACCTTGAGCTACTATGGCCATAATACCAAGAATGAATTCACTATTCGTATCAAGTGTATTCAAGTTTATATCTTCGATATATTCCAACTGGAGGGGATAGTGCCTTCAACTCTCGGTAAATACTAATGAAATCTAGCTGATTGCGAGCAAACCTGCTAACACTCTTAACGATTATCAAGTCAATCTTCCCACATCTACAATCATGAAGCATCTGTTGGAATTGTTCACGTCGTTTGATTGATGTTCCTGATGCTCCTTGGTCAGCATAGATTCCAGCCATTATCCAATCAGGATTACTATTGATTCTTTCAGTATAGGTTTGTTTTTGAAGTTCAAAACTACCTGACTGAGATTCGTCAAAAGTACTTACTCGACAATAGGCAGCAACACGCAACTTCTTAGTTTTAACATCTGTGAACTCTCGCTTTGCAGGAATAATTTCAACAGTTCTCTCAGATACAAATGCATCTCGAATTTTCTTCTGTTGACGAGTAATTTTAGAATTCCGTCTTACCATTAGTTTTACCTCCTTTCTAGAAATCTACATAATAATTATATATATTAACTACGTTTTTCTAAATTAGAAGATAAAAAATGACCTAACTAAAAATTAGGCCATTTATACTTGTAAATAGATTTAAAATTTTATGCCAAACTGGTACGAGAGAATGATTCCGCCCATCTAGAGTCTATGTAATATGTAATATGTAATACACACTTTAATAGACAACAAATGTCTACTAAGGTCTGTATGAATAAACTCAAAAGTAGTAAAAATAGTTGTTATCCTAGTTGATTAAAAAAATCTCTGATTTCCTCATCTTTTATAAAATAATATATAATTTTTCCCTCTCTTCTAGTGTCCAAGATATTTTGATTGGCTAGTTTACGAAGATGGTGGGAGGCAGATGCCATACTGAGATTTAGTAAACAGGCTATATCGCAGACACATAGTTCTTCAACAGCAAGGAGATAAAAGATGATATTTATCTGTTTATTATCGGTAAACTTTGATAAAATGCGAAGTGATTTTCGGACTTTTTCCTTTTCAAGGTAGTTCGTTGCAGTTGTAACATTTTGTTGATTTATAACATCCATTTGACAGATACTATCTTTTTTCATAATTTTTTCTCCTAGCCTAACACAGCCCATAGCATGTCAAAGCTGTTGTTTTCAATCAGGATATACATCCCCAATCCTAAATAGACAACGGCAATAAACCATCTGCTATATTTTTCCAAAGTTTCTCCAACAGAAGGGACTTGTGCTAATTTTTGGGCAGAAAAAACCAAGAGATAAATCATGACTAGAAAAGTAAGTAAAGTCACTATCAAATTCGCTAAATTTAAGGTGGTAAAATATGGGACAAAGACACCAATATTGTCAGCGCCACAACTTGCAAAAGTAATCATAGCGACTAGAAAAATCAGGTTTTTATTGTCTTTTCGCAAACCATTTTGCAATAGCTTCTCCATCAGAATCTCCTAAAAGCAAAACTTTGAGCCTAGGAAAATTGGAATCAAACCGAGTAAACCTAAAATCTCTTTACTAGGAATATAATTTAAGACAAATGCAAAAAGCAAACTTAGCAATATTAGACTAACGGAGCCTAGAAATTGTCCTAAATAGATGTTGATGATGTCTTTTCTGCTTTTTCTTTTGGCAAAAAATAACATTAGGATAATAAGTAAGTCTACGGCTGTCCCAGAATACAGGATTATTGAAGTAACAATATTTTGAATCATAAAACACCTCATTCAAATATATTTTTGAATGTATTCTAACATTAAATTTTATAGATGTCAACTTAAAATCCACCAATTAATAATTGCATGTCAATATTTGTATTGTGTAGTTTCAGAAATATATTGTAATTCAAATTGTAGAAAATTACATCAAATATTATAATGAAAAAGAATCCAACAAAAATTGGGCTACCTGTCTCCGGTTGAATACCGGAGACAGGTAGCCCTAGGGTGTTTTTATTAAATTCTCACTTTTTTGGGGTCAGTCCCACGATCGTTGATTGAGCTTAAAACTATTTCGATTTATGAGCCATTGGAAATCTCGTATGATGTATATATGTCTAATTACAAACATTAACTAGAGTAATAGCCTAGTTACAAGTCTACCTCAGTTCCTTCTAAAAATCTGACAGTTATCTGTCCATCCTCCACAATTGTAATACTATCCAATGCCTGACACATCTCATACGAATCGAATTCCCAGGATGGCTTGTTTATTATATCAGCCAACTTTGTACTATAATGCTTTTCTAGCGGACGATTTTCTTCTAGAATCTTATTCCACTTCCCATGCAACAGATCCACGTTCTCACTCAATAGTTCTACAGCCATTACTACGGCTTTCTCTAACGTTTCTTCATCAATATGGTTATTCTGACAGCCAATCTGTCCTTTGACCCTATATCGATTGTTACATTGCCAAACCTTGCGTTTACCTCGACTGGTGGTCCAGTTCTTTCGACCAAAGGCTGAACCACATTCTTTACAGAACACCTTAGTTGTAAAAGGGTTATCGTCATTTTGCATGATATAGGACTTGAGCTGATGCTCCTCTCGGTAGGCTTTCCTCCTTGCCAATTCCAACTGTACTAATTCCCAAATGTCTTTGTCAATAATAGCTTCATGGCTATTTTCTACATAGTACTGGTCAACCTGACCGTCATTTTGAACTCGTTTCTTAGTCAAAAAATCAACCGTAAAAGTCTTTTGCAATAGGGCATCACCTTTATACTTTTCATTTTGAAGCATTTTCTGTATAGCACTTGGATACCAGTTAGCCTTTCCAGTCCAACCAGGTATTTCATTGTCATTCAAATATTTAGCTATGGACTCAGGACTATACCCCTCTAAGAATTTCTCGTAGATAAATTTGACAGTTTCTGCTTGCTCTGGATTGATGATAAGTCTACCATTCTCATCCTTGTCATAACCCATGAACTTAGTGGTATTCACACGAACTTCACCACGTTCAAACTTCTTACGAATCCCCCAAGTCGCATTCTCTGATATGGAACGTGACTCATCCTGTGCCAAGGAAGAAAGTATCGTCAACAGAACCTCACCTTTCGAATCTAGGCTATCAATATTCTCCTTCTCAAAAGTTACCCCCACCCCAAGTTCCTTCAACTCACGGACGTACTTAATGCAGTCTAGGGTATTTCTGGCAAATCGACTGATTGATTTAACAAAATCCTATCCACCTTACCTACTCTACAATCTTGTATCAAGCGATTGAAGGCATCACGTTTTTTAGTATTGGTTGCTGAGATGCCCTCATCCGCATAGATGTCAACTAACTCATAGTCCTCGTGTTTGGAGATATACTCTCGGTAATAATTAACTTGGTTTTCATAACTTGATAGCTGTTCTTCTTGGTCGGTGGACACTCGAAATATGCGGCTACCTTGATTTTCTTCCTGACCTGATGCAGAACGCTGGTCTGCACTTTCTTGGCCGGAATAACTGTAATACTTTTCCCCATTTCTATCCCTTTCTATTACTGTAATTGGTGAGGTTATCACCCAATTTGAAATATCTACTTCTGGCACTCGCATTCCCTGACAGGCTACTTTTCCCTCTTTTATATATTTGGAACAGCACCAAACAATTTTTTTCTTATAGGAAACTTGTCTCTTTAAAGTCGAGCCACAATGCTGACACTTTAACAAACCTGTAAATTTATAGGTTTTTTTTCTACCTTGTTGCCATCTTCTACTATTTAGCTTATCTTGGACTCTTTGCCAATCTTCTTTTGAAATAATAGCTTCATGATTATCTTCTATCAAGTATTGTTCAAGTTCTCCTTGGTTCATTTTTTAGGACCATTCACACCATCATGGAAATACTTCTGCAGTAAGACTGAACCTTTGTATTTTTCATTGCTTAACATTTGACGGATTGTGGTGTCATGCCATTTAGCACCTGTAACAGTCGCAACTCCCTTTTCATTTAACTGTTTGGCAATACGATGTGTACCATTTCCTACAAGGTAAAGTGCAAATATTTCCCTTACTATTAAGGCTTCTTCTGGATTGATAATCAACTCACCGTTTTCGTCAACATCGTATCCTAAGAATCGCTTGGTGTTAATGACCAGCTCTCCTCGTTGGAATTTCTTCTGAAAAGCCCAACGTTGATTGCCACTCATACTCCTTAACTCGTCCTCGGCAATACTAGCTAATACTGAAAGCATCACTTCCCCCTCACTTGAAAAAGGGTATGAATGTTTTGCTCCTCAAAGAATATGTCTACTCCTATTGCCTTCAGTTCACGACTAATTTCAAGAACTGTAACCGTATTTCTGGCAAAGCGTGCAATTGACTTGGTATGAATAACATCAATCCTACCTCTACGACAATCTTCAATCATAGCTTGAAAATTTGGACGATTATCTTTAGAACCAGATATACCTCTGTCATGATAAACACCCATAAAATCAATATCGTCTCTATTGGAATACAGATTTTCAAAATACTGCTTCTGATTTTCTAATGAATCTAACTGACTTCCATTAGTCGTCGAAACTCGAATGTAGGCACAGACCCTCTTTCTATGTTTTTGTCTATTGACTCTAATCTTCTTTACGGACATTTACTCTCCTTCCTATGTAATGGCACACTATATATCACTCTAAAAAGGAAATTAGTCAAGTTATCAGACCAACTAATTCGACCTGATACATTTATGCTATAGTTCATGAAATACAAATATTCCTCCTACCTTACTAGGTAGGTTTGCGAGTAATTTTTCCGCACTTATTGAAAAAAAGGCAAAAAAATAAAGCCTGATGTTTCCACCAGGCTAATAACATAATTATGAAATTCTAAACCAACCTACAATTTTACCGAGTTTAACTGTTCCAGTTGAATCGTAGAGTGAGCCATCCGCCATCCATTGACGTTTCACACGACGAGTGATACCACCGCCACCAATTTCCAATTGGTCATTGATACCGTTCATATTATGGTCAGAATAACCATCAATATTCTGTTCCACACCATCAATACTTTTTCCATCTGAATCCGTCACACAGACACCAATGTGACCATATACCAAACCATCCGTCTGAATGACATAAAAATCACCTGCTTTAGGATTCACACCCCAAGCATCGTAGATTACTTGGAAACCATTTGATTTTGCTTTTTTCAAACAATCAATGGCGTTCGTATAGGACATATTTTTATCCGTAAGTTCTTGAACAATCTTATCCACCAAGGCAACACACTGTCCACCATAAGGGTTAGATGAAACAGTCACCTTTTGACCGACCTTAGATAAAGCGGACGCAACCACACGACTTGCAACACTGGTTGGAATAGCGGGTGTTGTCCTTGAAGCTGCGTTGACCTTTAGAGTTTGTCCAACTTTTAAAATATCCGTCTTCTTCAAGCCATTTACCGCTAGAAGAGCATCAACTGTTAAACCAAACTTCCGAGCGATTCCATAATAGGTATCGCCTTTCTGTGCTTGATAGGTCTGCTCACTATGGCCTTTAGTTGTTCCTTCTACATCCTGCTCAAGCACCCATGACTTGATTCCATCAAGTAGATATGCTCTCTTACTGTTGGACTGGTGAACATTCTTCACTTGGAGGATTTTGTAGGTGCGCCCCTTGACCCAGTTGGCGA
>NZ_JAAKGB010000002.1 GCF_011039275.1 Streptococcus hyointestinalis | reverse complement strand
GTGTTTCAGCAGATTGGGAAAATCCATACATCACACTTGTGCCAGCTTATGAAGCCGCACAAATCCGTGTCTTTGGTGCAATGGCAGACAAGGGCTATATCTACCGTGGGGCAAAACCAGTTTACTGGTCATGGTCATCTGAGTCAGCTCTTGCTGAAGCCGAAATTGAGTATCACGATATCGACTCAACATCTCTCTACTACGCCAACAAAGTCAAGGATGGCAAAGGTATCCTTGATGAAGATACTTATATTGTTGTCTGGACGACAACTCCATTTACCGTTACTGCTTCACGTGGTTTGACAGTAGGACCTGATATGGATTATGTTGTCGTGAAACCAGAAGGCAGCGAGCGTAAATACCTTGTTGCAGAAGGACTTTTTGACAGTCTTAGTGAGAAATTTGGTTGGGACAATCCAGAGGTTATCTCTCGTCATAAAGGTGCTGAGCTTGAGATGATCGTCACAGAGCACCCATGGGATAGCGAAGTAGATGAGCTTGTTATCCTTGGTGACCACGTAACACTAGACTCTGGTACAGGTATCGTCCACACCGCTCCAGGTTTTGGTGAGGATGACTACAATGTTGGTATCAAATACGGTCTTGAAGTTGCTGTTACGGTCAATGAGCGTGGTCTCATGATGGAAAACGCTGGTAGCGACTTTGAAGGACAATTTTATGACAAGGTAACACCACTGGTTCAAGAAAAACTAGGTGATTTACTACTTGCTAGCGAAGTCATCAACCACTTACCCATTTGACTGGCGTACTAAAAAACCAATCATCTGGCGTGCCGTTCCACAATGGTTTGCTTCTGTTTCTAAATTCCGCCAAGATATTTTGGATGAGATTGAAAAGACAAGCTTTAATCCAGCATGGGGACAAAAACGTCTCTACAACATGATTCGTGACCGGTGGTGACTGGGTCATTTCACGTCAACGTGCTTGGGGTGTGCCACTTCCTATCTTCTACGCTGAGGATGGCACAGCTATCATGACTAAAGAAGTAACAGACCATGTCGCAGACCTCTTTGAAGAACACGGCTCAATCATCTGGTGGGAACGTGAGGCAAAAGACCTCTTGCCGGAAGGCTTCACGCATCCAGGTTCACCAAACGGTCTCTTTACTAAAAGAAACAGATATCATGGACGTTTGGTTTTGACTCAGGATCTTCTTGGAATGGTGTCATGAACGCTCGTGAGGAACTTTCTTACCCAGCTGATCTCTATCTGGAAGGAAGCGACCAATACCGTGGTTGGTTTAACTCATCACTGATTACTTCTGTCGCTGTCAACGGTCATGCTCCTTACAAGGCTATCTTATCTCAAGGCTTCACGCTTGATGGTAAAGGGTGAGAAGATGTCTAAGTCACTAGGAAATACGATTTTACCAAGCGATGTGGAAAAACAATTTGGTGCTGAAATTCTACGTCTCTGGGTGACAAGTGTCGATACAAGTAATGACGTGCGTATCTCTATGGACATCCTCAAGCAAACCTCTGAAACCTACCGTAAAATCAGAAACACCCTTCGCTTCTTGATTGCAAATACTTCTGATTTCAAACCTGAGTGTGATACGGTGGCTTACGAAGACCTTCGTCCTGTTGATAAATACATGACCATCAGATTTAACCAATTGGTTAAAACAATTCGTGACGCTTATGAAGCTTATGACTTTATGGGCATTTACAAAGCAGTCATCAATTTTATCACGGTTGACCTGTCTGCCTTTATCTTGATTTTGCCAAAGATGTCGTCTATATTGAAGCTGCAAACAGCTTAGAACGCCGTCAAATGCAAACAGTCTTTTATGACATCCTTGTCAAATTGACAAAATTATTAACACCAATCCTTCCACACACAGCTGAGGAAATCTGGTCTTACCTTGAACATGAAGCAGAAGAATTTGTACAATTAGCCGAGTTGCCAAATTATCAAAACTTTGCTGGTCAAGAAGCGATTTTAGAAGAGTGGGAAGCCTTCATGACCTTCCGTACGCAAGCTCAAAAAGCTTTAGAAGAAGCCCGTAATGCTAAAATCATCGGAAAATCTCTAGAAGCTCATCTCACTGTTTATGCTTCTGAAGAAATCAAAATGCTGCTCTCTGCTCTTGATAGCGATATTGCACAACTGTTGATTGTGTCAGAATTGACCATCACAGACGAGGCTGCACCTAGTGATGTGATTCGCTTTGATGATGTTGCCTTTAGCGTGGCGCATGCTTCTGGTGAGGTGTGTGACCGTTGCCGTCGTGTGGACGAAACAGTCAAAGAACGCTCTTACAAGGCCACTATCTGTGACCACTGTGCAGAGATTGTCGAAGCGAACTTTGCAGAAGCTCTTCAAGAAGGTTTTGAATAATAGAAGACAAACAAGTGGGCATTTGCCTGCTTGTTTTTAGAATGGTAAAAAGTTGTGTTAATTTTCTGAAAAATATGCTAAACTATTAGTATCTTTTGGAGGTATATTATGGTAAAACAATTCAAACTAAGCAAGCGCCAAGGCTATCGGACCTTACGTTCAAGGCAAAGTTTCGGTGATTTCTTATTTGCAAGTGGACAAGTTCCTCTCTCACCAGAGACAGGCGACATTGTCGGAGAGACGATTGAGGAACAAACAAAGCAAGTGCTATCAAACGTCAAAGCATTTTAAAAGAGCTGTGCGACTTTGATAAAGTGGTTAAGACAACCTGTTTTCTAAGTGATATCAATGACTTTGCAGTCTTTAATGCTGTCTATGAGACAGCTTTTAAAGAAACTTTTCCAGCACGTTCTTGTGTAGAAGTGGCACGTCTTCCTAAGGATGTCAAGGTAGAAATCGAAGTCATTGCTTATCTAGCGGACTAAAAAGGGCTATGCCCTTTTTCTTTAGCTTTCAAGTGTCGCTTAGAGGTGGATGTGGTATAATAATCTAAAGGAGTGATACAGTGAGTAATAATGCAATCTATCAAGATGCAATAACAGGTGACGACTTCTCAAAAGATCAAGGTGTTTTTTTGAAAGATTTAGAGCGTCCCTTAATCAACTTAATTCAAGAAGACCATCCCAATCTAAGCCCAGATGCTTTTATCAGTAATGAAACCTTAGCCAACTATCGCTTGCGCTACCTAAATGCTATTATTGACAATGCCAACACTAAAATGATAATATCCGTGAGCTAGTGGTCAATGTCAGTAAAAACCAACTCTCAGACAAGATGGACGTTGGTGAGCAGTGGAATGCTAAGGTGACCTTTGGTCAAAAAATCGCAGATGCTGTGGCTCGCTTTGGTGGTTCTTGGACCTTTATCATCTGCTTTGTGCTCTTGATGATTATCTGGATGGCGTTAAATGTTATCAAACCGTTTGGCATTGTTTTTGATGCTTATCCCTTTATTTTGTTGAATTTAGCTTTATCTACCATTGCAGCGATTCAAGCGCCTTTGATTATGATGAGTCAAAACCGTGCTTCAGATTATGACCGCTTGCAGGCTCGAAATGACTTTTTGGTCAATCAAAAATCTGAAGAAGAAATCAGGCTTTTACATGAAAAGCTTGACCACTTGGTGCAGCAAGACCAGTCAGATTTATTGGCTATTCAAAAATTACAAACCGAAATGCTTTTGTCAATGACAGAGCAGTTGGATGATTTGCAAAAGAGAAATCAAGAACTCTTAACTCGCCTAGAGCTGCTTGAGAGAAAGGATGATGAAAATGACAAAACCAATTGAGTTAGTGATCGTGACAGGAATGAGTGGAGCTGGGAAAACCGTTGCCATTCAGTCCTTTGAGGATTTAGGTTATTTTACCATTGATAATATGCCACCGACCTTGTTGCCAAAATTTATCAAGCTGGTTGAGCAGTCGGGCGAGACAAACAAGGTCGCTTTGGTTGTGGACATGCGTAGTCGTCTTTTTTTCAATGAAATCAATGCGATTTTGGACAAGATTGAGACAAATGAACGTGTCAAGGTGAAGATTCTCTTTTTGGATGCGACTGATGGCGAGCTGGTGTCACGCTACAAAGAGACCAGACGTAGCCACCCATTGGCTTCAGACGGGCGTGTTCTTGATGGCATTACTTTAGAGCGTGAATTGCTAGCGCCGCTAAAGAGTTTGAGTCAAAATGTCGTAGACACGACAGAACTGACGCCACGTCAATTGCGCCAAGTCTTGTCAGAACAGTTTTCATCGGATGACAATAAAAGTTCTTTCCGCATTGAAGTGGTGAGCTTTGGTTTCAAGTACGGCTTGCCGCTGGATGCTGACTTGGTCTTTGATGTGCGTTTTCTGCCAAATCCCTACTACAAGCCAGAACTAAGAGATAAAACAGGATTAGACAAGGATGTTTATGACTATGTCATGGGCTTTGAGGAGTCAGAAAGCTTTTATCAGCACCTCCTTGATTTGATTGAGCCGATTTTACCAGGTTATCAAAAGGAAGGTAAGGCTATTTTGACTATTGCTGTGGGCTGCACAGGTGGTCAGCATCGAAGTACAGCTTTTGCCATCGTTTAGCAGAGGATTTGAAAGCCCACTGGTCTGTGAATGAAAGTCATCGTGACAAAGACCGTAGGAAGGGAGACGGTAAACCGTTCATGAGAAAACCCAAAATTACAGTGATTGGTGGAGGAAACTGGTATTCCTGTCATCTTGAACAGCCTGCGGTTAGAGGATGCGGACATTACAGCAGTGGTGACAGTTGCTGACGATGGTGGCTCTTCTGGTAAATTGCGAGGCAGCATGCGCCTGACTCCACCAGGTGATTTGCGCAATGTGCTTGTTGCTATGAGTGATATGCCACGTTTCTATGAAAAGATTTTTCAATACCGCTTTGCAGATGGAGATGGTGATTTTGCTGGACACCCACTTGGTAATCTCATTATTGCTGGCATTTCAGAAATGCAGGGTCTACTTATAACGCCATGCAGATTTTAACCAAGTTTTTCCACATTTCTGGCAAAATTTACCCCTCAAGTGAGCAACCTTTGACGCTTCACGCTATTTTCCAAGATGGGCATGAGGTGGTGGTGAGAGTCGCATTGCTGATTATCAAGGCATGATTGACCATGTTTTTGTCACCAATACCTACAATAATGAGCGTCCTAAAGCCAGCCGTAAGGTGGTCAAAGCCATCATGGAAAGTGATATGATTGTCCTTGGACCAGGGTCGCTATTTACCTCGATTTTACCTAATCTCGTCATCCCAGAAATTAAGGAAGCACTTCTTGCGACACCTGCTGAGGTGGCTTATGTTTGTAATATCATGACCCAAAGAGGTGAGACAGAGCATTTCACAGATGCCAATCACGTTGAGGTGCTCAATCGTCATTTGGGGCGTGATGTGATTGACACTGTTTTGGTTAATATCGAAAAAGTACCAGAAGCCTATATGGTTTCAAACAGTTTTGATGAGTACTTGGTTCAAGTAGACCATGATTTTGCAGGGCTTCAAAAACAGGCAAAGCGCATTATCTCTTCTAACTTCTTGCGGTTAGAAAAGGCGGAGCCTTTCACCACGGAGACTTGGTGGTTGAAGAATTGATGAGTTTGGTAGGGAAAAAGCTATGAGTTTTACAACGACAGTCAAAGAAGAATTGCTCAGCCTTCCTATCCAAGATAAAAGTGAACTTTCAGCCATTATCAAGCTTTCAGGAAGCCTTGGCTTTGACTAGCAAGGGCTTGACCTTATCCATCACCAGTGAAAATGCTAAAATTGCAAGACATATTTATCAGCTACTAGAGCATTATTACACCGCCAGCCAGAGATTAAGTACCACTACAAGACCAATTTGCGTAAGAATCGTGTCTACACGGTTTTTGTGGATAAGGATGTGGAGACGATTTTGGCGGATTTGCAGCTGGCGGATTCTTTCTTTGGCTTAGAGACTGGGATTGAGGCGCATATTTTAGAGGATGATGATAGCGGTCGGAGTTATTTGAAAGGTGCTTTTCTAGCGACAGGAACAGTGCGTGACCCCGACTCGGGAAAATATCAGCTGGAGATTTTCTCCGTTTACCAAGACCATGCGGAGGATTTAGCCTCTCTCATGCAAAAGTTCATGCTCGACGCCAAGGTCATTGCCCATAAAAGCGGAGCTGTGACTTATCTTCAAAAAGCTGAGGACATTATGGATTTTTTCTTGGTAGTTGGCGCCCTTCAGGCAAAGGAATCTTTTGAGGAAGTCAAAATTTTACGTGAAACACGAAATGACCTCAACCGTGCCAATAATGCTGAAACTGCCAATATCGCTAGAACGGTGACAGCTAGTATGAAAACCATCAATAACATCATCAAAATCATGGATACGATTGGTTTTGATAGCTTGCCTAGTGATTTGCGTCAAGTCGCACAAGTGCGGGTGGCGCATCCAGATTACTCCATCCAGCAGATTGCAGATAGCTTGGACATAGCGATTACCAAGAGTGGTGTCAATCACCGCTTGCGTAAAATCAACAAAATTGCAGAAGAATTGTAGAACAGAAAGGATATATGTATGGCTTGTACGACGATTTTAGTTGGGAAAAAAGCGTCTTATGACGGCTCAACCCTTATCGCTAGAACAGAAGATTCGCAAACGGCGAATTTACGCCTAAAAAATTTATTGTAGTCAATCCAGAGGACCAACCTCGCCACTACAAATCAGTCTTATCCACTTTTGAGATGGATTTACCAGACAATCCTATGCGCTATACCTCCGTACCAGACGCCCTAGGCAAAGACGGTATTTGGGGAGAAGCAGGGATTAACGCTGTGAATGTTGCTATGAGTGCCACTGAGACCATCACGACAAATGCTAGAGTGCTTGGCGCTGACCCCTTGGTGCCATCAGGAATTGGTGAGGAAGATATGCTGACACTGGTTCTTCCATATATTCATAGTGCACGTGAGGGCGTTGAGCTTCTTGGTTCTATTTTGGAAAAATATGGAACCTATGAGAGTAATGGGATTGCCTTTTCAGATTGTGATGAGATTTGGTGGCTTGAGACGATTGGTGGACATCACTGGATTGCTAGACGTGTCCCAGATGACGCCTATGTGACCAACTCTAACCAACTCGGCATAGACTATTTTGAGTTTAATAATCCTAACGACTACCTTCATTCTAGTGATCTTCGTGATTTTATTGCCAAACATCACTTAGACTTGACCTATTCAAATGAGCACTTTAATCCACGCTACGCTTTTGGTAGCCAACGTGACAAAGACAGACATTACAATACCCCAAGAAGCTGGGCAATTCAGCGCTTTTGAACCCAGAAATAGAGCAAGATCCTAAGAGCTTTTTCATTCCTTGGTGTCAAAAACCGTATCGTAAGGTGACCGTTGAAGATGTCAAGTATGTGCTCAGCAACCACTATCAAGACACGATTTTTGATCCTTATGGACCAGAAGGAGATACTGTTAGTCAAAAAGCTTTTCGTCCAATTGGTATCAATCGTACCAGCCAGACAGCGATTTTACAGCTGCGTCCCAATCAACCTCACGAAACAACAGGTATCCAATGGCTTTCCTACGGATCAATGCCATTTGCGACCTCAGTTCCTTTCTTCACGCAGGTCACTAAAACGCCAGATTACTTTGCCAATACAAGTGAAAATGTCTCAACAGATAGCTTTACTGGACAAGCCGTTTGATTGCAGGTCTAGCAGACGCTCACTTCCATCAGCATGAAGGGCAGCTTGACGACTATATTGAAAAGACTATGGCACAAGGTCATGCTATGATTGGTAAAGTAGATGCTGCGCTAGCTGCAGGTGAAACAGTTGACTTTGAAGCAGAAAACCAAGCAATGAGCGACTATATTCAAGAAGAAACGCAAAAGCTGTTAAATAAAGTCTTGTTTGACTCTAGCAACCTAATGACAAATCGTTTCACTGTTAGCGACTAACCCCCAAAAGCCACCCTCTAGGTTGGCTTTTTTATGTGTTTTCCTTTATGTTTCCTATTCCTTTTCGAATAAGTAATACGAGGAGGATATATGAAAGCAAAATACAAAAGCCTATTATTACTAAGCCTGCTAGGCAGTAGCCTAGCCCTAAACACTACTAGCGAAGCCGCAGTACTTGGTGATAACTACCCGAACCAGTGGAAGAGTGGCTACGGCGCCGATAGCTGGGGCATGTACCTAAGACAGTGTACATCCTTCGTCGCCTTCAGACTAAGCAGCGCTAATGGCTTTAGCCTCCCTGGCGGGTATGGCAATGCCATCAGTTGGGGCAGTGTGGCTAGAAGCCAAGGCTACCGCGTAGACATGACTCCCGCTGTCGGTTCCGTCGCTTGGTTCTCAGCTGGCGTTAACGGCGCAGGAGGCTATGGACATGTGGCCTGGGTGGCAGAAGTCAATGGCGATACTGTCACCATTGAGGAGTACAACTACGATTGCGGCCAAGGTCCCGAGAAATACTACCGCCGCAGCTTCCATAAAAGCCAAGTGTCCGGCTACATCCACTTCAAGGACCTGGGGGCAAGCACCGTAACCTCATCCCCATCTGTGCAGTCAACCCCATCACCATCAAGTACACTCTCAACCAGCGGCACCTACACCTTCACTAGCCGCCACGGGATCAAGAACGCACCCCAACAATCCAGCAGCGATATCGCCTATTACGATGCCGGCAGCAGTGTCCGCTATGATAAAAACGGTCATCTCAGACGGCTATGAGTGGCTTTCCTATATCAGTTATTCTGGGGCTCGCCGCTATATCGCGATAGACTAAGAGAAAAGACCTTAGGGCCTTTTTTCATTTTTTTATAAAAAAGATTAAAAAAGTTATTGACAGTGTAGATGAAGTTTGATAAACTAATATAGCTGTCAAACGAGAGGACGTTAACACGAGAGGTTGAAAAAACTTCAAAAAAAGTGTTGACAAGCTATTAAAAGTTTGATAGAATATAGAAGTTGTCTCTTGAGAGACAAAGACCTTTGAGAACTGAACAAGACGATGTGCAGGGCTTCTTAAAGAAGTCAAAAATAAATCTGTCAGAGAACAGAATGAGTGAAGACTCAAACAAATCATGATTTAAATGAGAGTTTGATCCTGGCTCAGGACGAACGCTGGCGGCGTGCCTAATACATGCAAGTAGAACGCTGAAGGGAGAAGCTTGCTTCTTCTGGATGAGTTGCGAACGGGTGAGTAACGCGTAGGTAACCTGCCTGATAGCGGGGGATAACTATTGGAAACGATAGCTAATACCGCATAAGAGGTAATAACACATGTTATTAGTTTAAAAGGGGCAATTGCTCCACTATCAGATGGACCTGCGTTGTATTAGCTAGTTGGTAAGGTAACGGCTTACCAAGGCGACGATACATAGCCGACCTGAGAGGGTGATCGGCCACACTGGGACTGAGACACGGCCCAGACTCCTACGGGAGGCAGCAGTAGGGAATCTTCGGCAATGGGGGCAACCCTGACCGAGCAACGCCGCGTGAGTGAAGAAGGTTTTCGGATCGTAAAGCTCTGTTGTAAGAGAAGAACGGATGTGGGAGTGGAAAATCCATGTCGTGACGGTATCTTACCAGAAAGGGACGGCTAACTACGTGCCAGCAGCCGCGGTAATACGTAGGTCCCGAGCGTTGTCCGGATTTATTGGGCGTAAAGCGAGCGCAGGCGGTTTCATAAGTCTGAAGTTAAAGGCAGTGGCTTAACCATTGTACGCTTTGGAAACTGTGAGACTTGAGTGCAGAAGGGGAGAGTGGAATTCCATGTGTAGCGGTGAAATGCGTAGATATATGGAGGAACACCGGTGGCGAAAGCGGCTCTCTGGTCTGTAACTGACGCTGAGGCTCGAAAGCGTGGGGAGCAAACAGGATTAGATACCCTGGTAGTCCACGCCGTAAACGATGAGTGCTAGGTGTTGGGTCCTTTCCGGGACTCAGTGCCGCAGCTAACGCATTAAGCACTCCGCCTGGGGAGTACGACCGCAAGGTTGAAACTCAAAGGAATTGACGGGGGCCCGCACAAGCGGTGGAGCATGTGGTTTAATTCGAAGCAACGCGAAGAACCTTACCAGGTCTTGACATCCCGGTGCCCGTCCTAGAGATAGGATTTTGCTTCGGCACACCGGTGACAGGTGGTGCATGGTTGTCGTCAGCTCGTGTCGTGAGATGTTGGGTTAAGTCCCGCAACGAGCGCAACCCTTATTGTTAGTTGCCATCATTCAGTTGGGCACTCTAGCGAGACTGCCGGTAATAAACCGGAGGAAGGTGGGGATGACGTCAAATCATCATGCCCCTTATGACCTGGGCTACACACGTGCTACAATGGCTGGTACAACGAGTCGCAAGTCGGTGACGGCAAGCTAATCTCTTAAAGCCAGTCTCAGTTCGGATTGTAGGCTGCAACTCGCCTACATGAAGTCGGAATCGCTAGTAATCGCGGATCAGCACGCCGCGGTGAATACGTTCCCGGGCCTTGTACACACCGCCCGTCACACCACGAGAGTTTGTAACACCCGAAGTCGGTGAGGTAACCTTTTAGGAGCCAGCCGCCTAAGGTGGGATAGATGATTGGGGTGAAGTCGTAACAAGGTAGCCGTATCGGAAGGTGCGGCTGGATCACCTCCTTTCTAAGGAAAAAACGGAACTGTACATTGTCTTGTTTAGTTTTGAGAGGTCTTGTGGGGCCTTAGCTCAGCTGGGAGAGCGCCTGCTTTGCACGCAGGAGGTCAGCGGTTCGATCCCGCTAGGCTCCATAGAATCGTAAGATTCTAGATTGTCCATTGAAAATTGAATAACTATCAAATAGCAACAAGAAAATAAACCGAAACGCTGTGATTTAATGAGTTTAAGGTCAATAGACCAAATAAGGTTAAGTTAATAAGGGCGCACGGTGGATGCCTTGGCACTAGAAGCCGATGAAGGACGTGACTAACGACGAAATGCTTTGGGGAGCTGTAAGTAAGCGCTGATCCAGGGATGTCCGAATGGGGGAACCCACTAACTAATGGTTAGTATCCTACACTGTTAAGGTGTAGGAGGGAAGACGCAGTGAACTGAAACATCTAAGTAGCTGCAGGAAGAGAAAGCAAAAGCGATTGCCTTAGTAGCGGCGAGCGAAACGGTAAGAGGGCAAACCAAAGAGTTTACTCTTTGGGGTTGTAGGACTGCAATGTGGACTTAATGATTATAGACGAGTCATCTGGAAAGATGAGCCAAAGAGAGTAAAAGCCTCGTAGTCGAAATAGTGATTATACCTAGCAGTATCCTGAGTACGGCGGGACACGAGAAATCCCGTCGGAATCTGGGAGGACCATCTCCTAACCCTAAATACTCTCTAGTGACCGATAGTGAACCAGTACCGTGAGGGAAAGGTGAAAAGTACCCCCGGAAGGGGAGTGAAATAGAACCTGAAACCGTGTGCCTACAACAAGTTCGAGCCCGTTAATGGGTGAGAGCGTGCCTTTTGTAGAATGAACCGGCGAGTTACGATATGATGCGAGGTTAAGTTGAAGAGACGGAGCCGTAGGGAAACCGAGTCTTAATAGGGCGACTTAGTATCATGTCGTAGACCCGAAACCATGTGACCTACCCATGAGCAGGGTGAAGGTGAGGTAAAACTCACTGGAGGCCCGAACCAGGGCACGTTGAAAAGTGCTTGGATGACTTGTGGGTAGCGGAGAAATTCCAAACGAACTTGGAGATAGCTGGTTCTCTCCGAAATAGCTTTAGGGCTAGCGTCGATGTTAAGTCTCTTGGAGGTAGAGCACTGTTTGGGTGAGGGGTCCATCCCGGATTACCAATCTCAGATAAACTCCGAATGCCAATGAGATATAATCGGCAGTCAGACTGCGAGTGCTAAGATCCGTAGTCGAAAGGGAAACAGCCCAGACCACCAGCTAAGGTCCCAAAATAATTGTTAAGTGGAAAAGGATGTGGGGTTGCACAGACAACTAGGATGTTAGCTTAGAAGCAGCTATTCATTCAAAGAGTGCGTAATAGCTCACTAGTCGAGTGACCCTGCGCCGAAAATGTACCGGGGCTAAAACAATTTACCGAAGCTGTGGATCCCTTAGGGGATGGTAGGAGAGCGTTCTATGTGTGTTGAAGGTGTACCGTGAGGAGCGCTGGAACGCATAGAAGTGAGAATGCCGGTATGAGTAGCGAAAGATGGGTGAGAATCCCATCCACCGTAAGACTAAGGTTTCCAGGGGAAGGCTCGTCCGCCCTGGGTTAGTCGGGACCTAAGGAGAGACCGAAAGGTGTATCCGATGGCCAACAGGTTGATATTCCTGTACTAGTGTATGAAGTGATGGAGGGACGCAGTAGGCTAACTTGTCCCAGCGATTGGAAGTGCTGGGCTAAGCAGTGAGGTGTGATATGAGTCAAATGCTTATATCTATAACACCAAGCTGTGATGGGGAGCGAAGTTTAGTAGCGAAGTGAGTGATGTCACACTGCCAAGAAAAGCTTCTAGCGTTAATCATACACTACCCGTACCGCAAACCGACACAGGTAGTCGAGGCGAGTAGCCTCAGGTGAGCGAGAGAACTCTCGTTAAGGAACTCGGCAAAATGGCCCCGTAACTTCGGGAGAAGGGGCGCTGGCTTTAAGTCAGCCGCAGTGAATAGGCCCAAGCAACTGTTTATCAAAAACACAGCTCTCTGCTAAATCGTAAGATGATGTATAGGGGGTGACGCCTGCCCGGTGCTGGAAGGTTAAGAGGAGGGTTTAGCTTTTAGCGAAGATCTGAATTGAAGCCCCAGTAAACGGCGGCCGTAACTATAACGGTCCTAAGGTAGCGAAATTCCTTGTCGGGTAAGTTCCGACCCGCACGAAAGGCGTAATGATTTGGGCACTGTCTCAACGAGAGACTCGGTGAAATTTTAGTACCTGTGAAGATGCAGGTTACCCGCGACAGGACGGAAAGACCCCATGGAGCTTTACTGCAGTTTGATATTGAGTATCTGTACCACATGTACAGGATAGGTAGGAGCCTATGAAATTGGGACGCCAGTCTCAATGGAGGCGTTGTTGGGATACTACCCTTGTGTTATGGCTACTCTAACCTAGATAGGTTATCCCTATCGGAGACAGTGTCTGACGGGCAGTTTGACTGGGGCGGTCGCCTCCTAAAAGGTAACGGAGGCGCCCAAAGGTTCCCTCAGAATGGTTGGAAATCATTCGCAGAGTGTAAAGGTATAAGGGAGCTTGACTGCGAGAGCTACAACTCGAGCAGGGACGAAAGTCGGGCTTAGTGATCCGGTGGTTCCGTATGGAAGGGCCATCGCTCAACGGATAAAAGCTACCCTGGGGATAACAGGCTTATCTCCCCCAAGAGTTCACATCGACGGGGAGGTTTGGCACCTCGATGTCGGCTCGTCGCATCCTGGGGCTGTAGTCGGTCCCAAGGGTTGGGCTGTTCGCCCATTAAAGCGGCACGCGAGCTGGGTTCAGAACGTCGTGAGACAGTTCGGTCCCTATCCGTCGCGGGCGTAGGAAATTTGAGAGGATCTGCTCCTAGTACGAGAGGACCAGAGTGGACTTACCGCTGGTGTACCAGTTGTCCTGCCAAGGGCATCGCTGGGTAGCTATGTAGGGAAGGGATAAACGCTGAAAGCATCTAAGTGTGAAGCCCACCTCAAGATGAGATTTCCCATGATTTTATATCAGTAAGAGCCCTGAGAGATGATCAGGTAGATAGGTTAGGAGTGTAAGTGTGGTGACACATGTAGCGGACTAATACTAATAGCTCGAGGACTTATCCAAAGAGTCATAAAGAAGTAGCGTAAGGTTAACTTGTTTAGATAGTTATTCAATTTTGAGTAGACAAGAGATCTATTCAATAGTTAAGTGACGATAGCCTAGGAGATACACCTGTTCCCATGCCGAACACAGTAGTTAAGCCCTAGAACGCCTGATGTAGTTGGGGGTTGCCCCCTGTTAGATATGGTAGTCGCTTGGCTCTTATCCGCCATAGCTCAGTTGGTAGTAGCGCATGACTGTTAATCATGATGTCGTAGGTTCGAGTCCTACTGGCGGAGTTGATAAACAAATGAGAGGTGTTTACCTCTTTTTTTGTACTATACTTCTGTATCTACACTATTTTCGTTAAAAAGAACATGACAAAAATGTCATGTTCTTTTTTTAGGGGAGACGCTATAATAGATGTATCAAATATAACGAAGGAGTTAGTAATGAATACTTTAGATTTTGATTATTTGTTTTGGGTTGTTAAGCCGCTGATTTGTCAACTGCAGGTGGGGTGTGATGAGGAAAGAAGAGAAGATATCCTGAGAGAGAGCAAGTTGTTGTTCTACCGATTGGTGCAACAATATCCAGAGTTGTTGGAGGATAAGGAATGTTTCTATCGTTATTATATCTGGGCGGTGAAGAGAGAATTTCGGAAATAGCCATACAAATTGGAGGTTTGAGCGAAATTTGTTCGGATATAGTGGTAATTTCTTGTCATTTGTGGTAAACTAAACAAAAAGATTTTTGGAGGCAGATGATGAAAGCAATTATCACAGTTGTTGGTAAAGATAAGTCAGGGATTGTTGCGGCAGTTTCAACAAAAGTGGCAGAATTAGGCTTAAACATTGATGACATTACACAAACGATTTTGGATGAGTATTTTACAATGATGGCGGTGGTGTCTAGTGATGAGAAGAAGGATTTCTCTTATTTGCGAGCTCAGCTGGAAGATTTGGGTGAAGAGCTTCAAGTGAAGATCAATATTCAAAGTTCGGCTATTTTTGATGCCATGCATAATGTATAGGGAGAAAATCAATGGATATTAAGCAGGTTCAAGAAACAATAGAGATGATTGAGGAGCAGAATTTCGATATTCGTACGATTACGATGGGGATTTCGCTTCTTGATGTATTGATACTGATATTGACCGTGTAGCAGCTAAGGTTTATGACAAGGTTGTTGCAAAAGCAAGTAAGCTTGTTGAGGTAGGAGATGAGATTGCAAGTGAACTTGGTATTCCGATTGTTAACAAGCGTGTATCTGTGACGCCAATTTCATTGATTGGTGCAGCGACGGATGCAACGGATTATGTGCCGATTGCGAAGGCTTTGGATAAGGCAGCGCATGAGATTGGTGTTGACTTTATCGGTGGCTTTTCAGCTTTGGTGCAAAAAGGCTATCAAAAGGGCGATGAGATTTTGATCAATTCGATTCCTCGTGCTTTGGCAGAGACGGAAAAAGTGTGTTCATCTGTCAATATTGGATCGACCAAGTCAGGTATTAACATGACGGCGGTTCGTGATATGGGGCGTATCATCAAGGAAACTTCAGAAGCGTCTGAGATGGGTCCTGCCAAGCTGGTTGTTTTTGCAAATGCGGTTGAAGACAATCCTTTTATGGCGGGTGCTTTTCATGGCGTCGGTGAAGCGGATGTGGTCATCAATGTTGGTGTTTCTGGACCTGGTGTTGTTAAGCGTGCCTTAGAAAAAGTCCGTGGTGAGAGCTTTGATGTGGTCGCTGAAACCGTTAAGAAAACTGCCTTTAAAATCACTCGTATCGGTCAGTTGGTTGGTCAAATGGCAAGCGAGCGTTTAGGTGTGAAGTTTGGAATTGTTGATTTATCTTTAGCACCAACACCTGCTGTTGGGGACTCTGTTGCTCGTGTGCTGGAAGAGATGGGACTTGAAACAGTTGGTACGCACGGAACGACTGCTGCGCTTGCGCTTTTAAATGACCAAGTCAAAAAAGGCGGTGCTATGGCATGTAATCAAGTGGGTGGTTTGTCTGGTGCTTTCATCCCTGTCTCTGAAGATGAGGGGATGATTGCTGCGGTGCAGTCAGGTTCGCTCAATCTTGAAAAACTCGAAGCTATGACGGCTATCTGCTCGGTTGGGCTTGATATGATTGCCATCCCAGAGGATACGCCAGCAGAAACGATTGCAGCTATGATTGCGGATGAGGCGGCAATTGGGGTTATCAATCAAAAAACAACAGCTGTGCGCATTATTCCAAAAGGTCAAGAAGGCGATATGATTGAGTTTGGTGGTTTGCTTGGGACTGCACCAGTCATGTCTGTCAATAAAAATTCTTCGGCGGCCTTTATCGCTCGTGGTGGACAGATTCCAGCGCCGATTCACAGTTTTAAAAACTAACTCCTACTCCAGCTGGTCTGGAGTTTTTTTAGTCTTTGGTATGAAAGCCTTTTAGAATTTGTTATAATAAAAGAAAAGCCTTTTGGAGGTAAGGAAGATGGCTAAGACACGTCTATACATTGTGCGTCACGGCAAGACAATGTTTAATACGATTGGTCGGGCGCAGGGGTGGAGCGACACACCTCTGACAGCAGAAGGAGAACGTGGGATTTATGAGTTGGGGCTTGGTCTTAAAGAAGCGGGGATTTCATTTAAAGAAGCTTTTACAAGCGATAGCAGCAGGACCGTGCAGACGCTTGAGATTATCCTAGAAGCCTGTCAGCAGGACTTTATCCCGCATACACGAGATAAGCGTATTCGTGAGTGGTGTTTTGGTAGTCTTGATGGAGCTTATAACGGCGAGTTATTTGGCGGTGTTTTGCCTCGTATTTTTAAAAAAGACATTAAGGATTTGACTTACCAAGAAATCGCTGAAGGTATCCAACAGGTGGATACAGCAGGCTGGGCTGAGAGTTGGGAGACGATCAAGGAGAGAATCTGGCTGGGCTTTTTAGCAATCGCAGATAAGGTGGAGAGCGATGGCGGGGGCAATGCCATCATTGTCAGTCATGGAATGACCATTGCGACGCTGATGTGGCTGATTGATCCAAAGACGCCTAAAGGGTTAGCGCTGGATAACGGCAGTGTGTCTGTTGTGACCTATGAAGACGGCGCATTTACTATTGAAAAAATAGGCGATATGTCTTATCGTAAGGAAGGACGTCGTCTTTTAGAAGAAGGGGAATATGAAAACTAGTTTTACAAAGCGTTTAGTGGCAGGGATTGTTATTATTGTGTTTGTGCTAGCCATTGTCTATTTTATAGGAGGAAAAAAAGACAATCAGCAGTCCACAGCTACAACTAAACCAGTCAATCAACGACAACATCATCCAAGAAAAAGACAAGCTCGCTGCCTAATGTTTCTGCTAGCGACTGGGAGCTGGTCTTGGTCAATCGTGACCATATCACAAAAGAGATGAATCCAGAGCTAGCCACTGTCAACGGTATCTCAGTTGATGCTCGTATCGCTGAAAATGTTGAGGCTTTTCTTGCTGCAGCGCAAGCGATTGACGCCAGTGAGCACCTCATCTCGGGCTACCGTAGCGTGGCTTATCAAGAAGGGCTATTTAACAGCTACGTCCAGCAGGAAATGGCAGCAGACCCGAGCTTATCGGAGTCTGAGGCTGAAACCTTGGTTAAGACCTACTCACAGCCAGCGGGTGCTAGTGAGCACCAAACAGGGCTCGCTATTGATATGAGTACGGTGGATGCGCTCAATCAAAGTGACACAACTGTTGCTAAGCAAGTTCAAGCCTTGGCACCTCAATATGGTTTTGTCCTGCGTTTTCCAAAGGGAAAATCCTCTAGCACAGGTGTTGACTACGAGGACTGGCACTTCCGCTATGTGGGTAAAAAGTCAGCAGAGTATATGACCAAGCATAATCTCACTTTAGAAGAATATGTAGCATTGCTGGAGGAAAGAGATGCGTAAGCGTTTTCATTAGTACAAGCTGTTTTAGGCTTACTCATTTTGTGTTTGTCTTTGTGACGCCTCTGGTTGTGCACCGTGAGGGACTGTCTGCTCAGGAAAAGCGGATACTTCTCAGACGAAGACTGCCTTTATCAAGTCCATTGCCCCCGCCAGTCAAGAGCTGGCTAAAGCTTATGGGATAAAACCTTCTATTATCATTGCACAGGCGAGCTTGGAGTCAGATTTTGGTAGAACCTTGCTGGCTAGACGTTATGATAATCTTTTTAACAGCAAAGCGTTGACAGGAGAGGCTTTTATCAAGCTGCGTGACAGCAACGGGCAGCAGGTCTCCTATGCACGCTACAAGTCCTATCAAGAAAGTATCAGCGCTTATCTGGCACAACTAAAAGCAGGGCAAATTGGAAACTCTAACAGTTACAGGCTCTTTGTAGCCAATAAAAATGTCAATACTCTGGCGGATGTTTTGCAGAGTTCAGGCTTTTCAACCAGCAAGACCTATGCTAAGGACTTGAAAAGTATCATCAAAACCTATCAATTAACCGATTACGACAAGTAATTAGCACTCAGAAAAAAGAGTGCTAATTTTTTTGCTTTTTTCTTGACAATCTTTTTAAAAGAGATATAATAGAAACATAGATTAGCAGTCTAACTATTAGAGTGCTAAAAGAAAGGGTGGATGCGATGATTACACACGTCAAAATGATATTTTGAATTTAATTGTCGAGATGTTCACTCAAACCCATGAGCCTGTTGGCTCCAAAACGCTAAAGGATGCGATTGACTCTAGTAGCGCCACCATTCGTAATGATATGGCAAAGCTGGAAAAGTTAGGGCTTTTAGAGAAGGCGCATACCTCTAGCGGTAGGATGCGAGTGCGGCTGGGTTTAGGTACTTCGTGGAACATTCCCTGACGGAAAGTGCTGATGAGGCTGATGTCTATCAGGTGATTAAAGCCTTTGACTTTGAAGCCTATAAGTTCGAGGATATTTTAAAGCAAGCTGCAAAGCTGTTGAGTGATTTGACAGGCTATAGCGCCGTTGTTTTGGATGTTGAGCCTAGCAATCAACGCTTAACGAGCTTTGATATTGTGCAGTTGAGTAGTCATGATGCGCTAGCAGTTATGACCCTTGACGAATCAAAGTCACTGACAGTGCAGTTTGCCATTCCAAAGAGCTTTTTGGCACGTGACTTGGTGACACTAAAGCAACTCGTAGCAGAGCGTCTGCTAGGCAGTTCGCTGATGACCATTCACTATAAGCTAAGAACAGAAATCCCTCAGTTATCCAACATTACTTTAAAACGGTTGATGGTGTCTTGGAGTTGATTGATTATCTGTTTCAAAGTTTATTTGACGAGACGGTCTTTATCGCAGGTAAGGTGCACTCGCTCAACTACGCGACGCTTGACACTATCAGTTTTTAGATGATAAGCAGGCGGTTGCTAGAGTTTTGCGTGATAGCTTATCAGATGAAGAAGTCACATCTGTTCAGGTTGCTGATAGCAAGGTGGCTGCGCTTAGTGATTTAACGGTTCTCAGTCGCAAGTTTTTGATTCCTTACCGAGGAATTGGAAGTTTGACTTTGATTGGTCCGATTGATATGGATTACAAGCGCTCCATTAGTTTGGTCAATGTGATTAGCCGTGTTTTAGCAGCTAAATTGACCGATTACTACCGCTATCTAAATAGCAATCACTACGAGGTCCATTAACTTTGAAATATAAGATAAAGTCTTTAGAGGAGGCGATCCAGTGGCAGAAGAAACAAAAGAAGAAGTGAAAAAAGAAGACGTCGAAGTCGAAGAAGTAAAGGAGCCGGTTGTTGAGGAAGTGGTTGAGGAGGAAACTCCTAAAAAAACAGAACTAGAGTTGGCACAGGAAAAAGCTGAAGAGTTTGAAAACAAGTATCTGCGTGCACACGCCGAGATGCAAAACATTCAGCGCCGTGCCAACGAGGAACGTCAGCAATTGCAACGCTATCGCTCGCAAGATTTGGCAAAGCTATCTTACCAAGTCTTGACAACTTAGAGCGTGCTTTGTCTGTTGAGGGCTTGACAGATGATGTCAAGAAAGGTCTTGAGATGGTGCAAGCAAGCCTCATCCAAGCACTTAAGGAAGAAGGCGTTGAAGAGGTTGAGGTGGAAAGCTTTGACCACAATCTCCACATGGCGGTACAAACTCTGCCAGCGGATGACGACCATCCAGCAGATTAGTATCGCTCAAGTGCTCCAAAAAAGGCTATAAATTGCACGAGCGCTTGCTCCGCCCAGCTATGGTAGTTGTCTACAACTAGGATGTGGCGTGTTGAAGACGCAAAGTAAAAATAGAAAACATTCAAGAATATAAAGAGGTAAACATTATGTCTAAAATTATTGGTATTGACTTAGGAACAACAAACTCGCAGTTGCAGTGCTTGAAGGTACTGAAAGCAAAATCATTGCTAACCCAGAAGGAAACCGTACAACACCTTCTGTTGTCTCATTCAAAAACGGTGAAATCATTGTTGGTGACGCTGCAAAACGTCAAGCAGTGACAAATCCAGAAACTATCATCTCTATCAAATCTAAGATGGGTACTTCTGAAAAGTTTCTGCAAACGGTAAAGAATACACACCACAAGAAATCTCAGCTATGATTCTTCAATACCTTAAAGGTTATGCTGAAGACTACCTTGGTGAAAAAGTGACAAAAGCCGTTATCACTGTACCTGCTTACTTTAACGACGCACAACGTCAAGCGACTAAGACGCTGGTAAAATCGCAGGTCTTGAAGTAGAACGTATCGTCAACGAACCAACTGCAGCTGCTCTTGCATATGGTCTTGATAAGACTGATAAAGATGAAAAAATCCTTGTCTTTGACCTTGGTGGTGGTACTTTGACGTGTCTATCCTAGAACTTGTGATGGTGTCTTTGACGTTCTTGCAACTGCTGGTGACAACAAACTTGGTGGTGACGACTTTGACCAAAAATCATTGATTGGTTAGTGGATGAGTTCAAGAAAGAAAATGGTATCGACCTTAGCCAAGATAAAATGGCACTTCAACGTCTTAAGACGCTGCTGAAAAAGCCAAGAAAGATTTGTCTGGTGTGACATCTACTCAAATCAGCTTGCCATTCATCACTGCTGGTGAAGCTGGACCTCTTCACTTGGAAACAACACTATCTCGTGCTAATTTGACGATTTGACTCGTGACCTGTGGAACGTACTAAGACTCCAGTTCGTCAAGCTCTATCAGACGCAGGTCTTTCTATCTCTGACATTGACGAAGTTATCCTCGTTGGTGGATCAACTCGTATCCTGCCGTTGTTGAAGCGGTTAAAATCTGAAACTGGTAAAGAACCAAACAAATCTGTAAACCCTGACGAAGTGGTGGCTATGGGTGCTGCTATCCAAGGTGGTGTTATCACTGGTGATGTCAAAGACGTTGTCCTTCTTGACGTGACACCATTGTCACTTGGTATCGAAACTATGGGTGGAGTCTTTACAAAACTGATCGACCGCAACACAACTATCCCAACGTCTAAATCACAAGTCTTCTCAACTGCAGCAGACAACCAACCAGCTGTTGATATCCACGTGCTTCAAGGGGAACGTCCAATGGCAGCAGACAACAAGACTCTTGGTCGCTTCCAATTGA